>NZ_JBSIBZ010000200.1:0-2802 GCF_058245575.1 Streptomyces sp. UF-297
GGACCATGTTGGTCCGGGCCTCGGTTCGTGGGGGCGTCTCTACGCCGAAGCCGATTGGGGCGGCGCCGGGCAGCAACGCGCGACGGGCTTGAAACCCATGATCGGGGCGTCCCCCGAGAGGGGGCGGTGAACGGGGCAGTCGTTGAGCATCTTGATGAGTCCGCCACAGGCCGCCCGGGGGCAGGCACACGTCGCCGGGTCGGGCTGGCCGTTGATGAGGAAGAGATGCACCTCGAAGGGCTTGGTCATGCGTACGTCACCAGCCAGATGAAGAAGAGGAACAGGGCAGCCATGATGCCCAGGCCCGCCAGCAGCGAGCGCGCGTTCCCCTCGGCCCGACGCTGTTCATGCTCGTGCAGTCCGCGGGCCACCCCACGCGCGATGTCATCCTCGTTCATACGCCCACCTCTTCCGTCGTGTCCCCCGCCGCACTGTCCAGAGGCGCCTCGGGCTGCGCCACGGTGCGCCCGTTGTGTACGCCCCGCCGTTTCGCCGGCCATGCAAGCGCAGCACCGTGCGTGTGCTGCCGGTACGCCACATCCCGGCTCAAGCCGGCGGCGGCCCCGATCTGCTCGTACGTCGCGGGCTCGTTCCCCGGCCGGTTCTCGCCCCGCCGGGCCGCGCCCGCAGCCCGGTGAGCGGCACGGCCCGCAGCGTCCGCGGTGTGCATCAGCAGCTCGATGCGACGCAGGGGGTCTATCGCGAGATTGGCCGCGCGAGCCAGGAGCTCAACGCGCTCGGCGCCCTCGGCCTGGTCGGCCTGCTGGGCGAGCTGCTCGACCTCATCGGCGAACATGTCGACGTCGTACGCCAACGGAACCCCCTGTGTTGGTTGTAGCCAACGGCGAAGGCGAGCGTATCGACCCCTGTTGGCTCCAGCCAACGACTTCCCCCGAGTGCCTCGCACCCAGGGCGGTGATGCGGTATGACTCTGGTATGACCGACTCGAAGACTCCGCCCAAGGCGAAGACAGCGATCACGATTCCGCAGGAAGTTCTCGACCAGCTCAAGGAGCGGGAGGCCGCAGGACAGATCAGCAGCGTATCGGGGCACATCACGTCTCTGCTCCAGCGCGAGCAGGAGGCCGCCGAGGTGGACGCCGTCCTCGCGCGCCTCTTTCCCGGCGAGCGCCCCGGCGCTGAGCACCTGGAGTGGGCCGCCAAAGCGCTCGGCGTCGGCGCCAGCACCGGAGAGAGCAGCGCCGCGTGATCGGCGGCCGCATCCTCGACACCACGGCGCTGACCGCCGCCGCCCGCGGAAGCCTCTACATGCAGGCCCTCCTGTCGATCGCCCATCAGCGAGTCATCCCGCTCCTCGTCCCCGCGACCGCCCTGTCCGATGCGTACGCCGACCTCAAGACCGACGCGGCGCACGCGCTGTCGACCATCGCCCAGTTCCCCCTCCTGACCGTCGCCCCGCTGGATGAGGCGGACGCGCGCGGGGCGGGCATCCTGCGCGCGAACGTGGACGGCGAAGCCAGCACCACCGCCGGCCATGTCGCCTACCTGGCCGCCGCCCGGCAGTGGCCCGTGATCACCGGCGACCCCGAGCGACTGCGCGCCCTGTACCCGGACGTCGAGACCGAGGCGCTGCCGTGAGGAATCCGGGAGACACCCCGGCGGAGTACCCGGTCAACTTGACCCGTCCACTCCGCCGGGGGACACCCAGCGGTCCGATCGGGGCGCCGACGTCCCCGCCACCCGAATCAGCGCGGCGGCGCCTGCGTCCGGCCCTCGTACACTCCGCCCGGGAAAGGGGCGGCACCCCTCTCCCGGCCATCTCGAAACCTGCAACGAAGGGCCTTCCGGCTTCATGACCACCTACAACTCCGCCCGCGCCATGGCCACGCCACGCGTGGCCGTCGACCCGGGCCTCCCCGAAGAGGCGAAGACGTTCCTGCGTCGCCTCGACCCGGTTCTCCTGCGCTCCGCGTCCACTCCCGTCCCCGACGTCGCGGGGCCGGGGCTCCTGCGGTCGGCCTTCCGTCCGCTCAGGAGGCTCGCAGGGCTGATGCTGGGGACGGTGGCGCTCTGCCCCATCTTCGCGACGCTCTACAGCGAAGTCGCTGACCTGTCGTACTGGGCCGCGCTGCGTTCGCTGCTGTGGGGCTGCGCACTCTTCGCGGTGCTGGGGTTCTGGGTCGTGATCGCGGTGACCAACCAGCGCATGGGAGGTCGCCACCGTTCCACCCAGCTCCTGAAGGAGTCCCACGGCCGCTATCTCGGCCCGGCCGAGTTCATGCCCGACGCCGCCATGGTCCTCGTGCGCGTCCAGGCCGCGACCGACTCGATCCTGGGCTCCGAGCTACAGAAGCAGGGACTCCTCGACCGCGACCTGAACCTCACCGGCCTGCCCGCCTTCGAGTGGGAGATCGCGCAGGCACTCGCCGCGTACAGCCGGGAGGCGATGAGCCTCCCGGCCTGGCCGGCGGGGGAGAAAGCCGCGCGGGTCCTGGACGCCGGCCGGGCGGGCCTGGGCCGTCGCCTCGAAGGGATCACCGAGCGAGTGGCCCTCCTTGAGCAGTACGCGGCGCTGGTAACGATGGCGGGAATCTCGTACCGCGAGCGTGAGCAGCTGCGGGGACTCGGCAGCCGAGACGGCGCCACGGAGGAGGTCCTGGCGATGATGGCCCGCGACTCGGAGGCGAGCGTCATCAGCGAGTTGGACCAGGCTCTTGCCGCCGCTCGCGCGGCAGGCGCTGCGCTGCTCCCCAAGCAGTAGCGTCCCGGGGGGGGGGGGGGGGGGGGGGGGGGGGGGGGGGGGGGGGGGGGGGGGGGGGGGGGGGGGGGGGGGGGGGGGGGG
>NZ_JBSIBZ010000201.1:0-2753 GCF_058245575.1 Streptomyces sp. UF-297
GACGGGTCCAGGCCGAGGGTGGCCAGGGAGACGGCCAGCATGGAGGTGGTGGTCGTCTTGCCGTGGGTGCCGGCCACGGCGATGGGCCGCAGGTTGTCCATGAGCGAGGCGAGGGCGTCGGAGCGGTGCACGACGGGGATGCCGCGCTCGTGGGCGGCGGCCAGCTCGGGGTTGTCCTCGCGGATGGCGGAGGAGACGACGACGCTGGTGGCGTCGGGCGCGAGGTGATCCGCTGCGTGGCCGATGTGGACCGTGGCGCCGAGGGCGCGCAGGGCCTGGGCGGTGGCGGAGTCCTTGGCGTCGCTTCCGGCGACCGCGGCGCCGCGCTGCGCCAGGATCTTCGCGATGCCCGACATGCCGGCCCCGCCGATGCCGATGAAGTGCGGTCGGTCCATCGTGGCGGGGATGCCGGGGGACGGTGCCATGCGGAGGTCTCCTGATCGCAGATCGTTGATTGGCCCATGCTGCCGTTGACGATTCTCCCACCCGCCACCGACAGCGACGGCCGCCGCCCGGACCCCAGACGCGGGTCAGCGGCGGATCAGGCCCTGGGAGGTGGCGGCGGCCACCGCGGAGGTGCGGGAGTCCACGCCGAGTTTGGCGTAGATGTGGACGAGGTGGGACTTGACGGTGGCCTGGCTCAGGAAGAGCTGCTTGCTGATCTGCGCGTTGGACAGGCCGTCGGCGACCAGCTGGAGGACCTCGGTCTCGCGGCGGGAGAGGGCGGTGGCGGGGGCCCGCATGCGGTCCATCAGGCGCAGCGCGATGGTCGGGGCGAGCGCGGACTTTCCGGCGGCCGCGGTGCGTACGGCGGTGGCCAGTTCCTCGGGCGGGGCGTCCTTGAGGAGGTATCCGGTGGCGCCCGCCTCGATGGCGGCCAGGATGTCGGCGTCGGTGTCGTACGTGGTCAGGACCAGGACCCGGGGGGCGTCCGCGGCGGCGGTGATCGCGGCGGTGGCCTGGGAGCCGCGCATCTCGCCGCCGAACTGGAGGTCCATGAGGACCACGTCGACGTCCAGGCGGGCGGCGAGCTCCACGGCCTGTTCGGCGGTGGGTACGTCGGCGACGACCTCGAAGTCCGGTTCGGTCTCCAGGACGGCGCGCAGTCCGGCCCGTACGACGGGGTGGTCGTCGGCGAGGAGGAGGCGGATGGCTGCGCAGGCGCCGGGCGCGGGGCCGGGGGCCGCGGCGGCGGTGGGCTCGGAGGGGTTGGAGGGGTCGGTCACGCGATGGCCTGTTCGGGGGCGTCGGGAGTATCGGGGGCGGCGGGGCCCGCGGGGGCGGGAGGTACGGCAGAGCCGGCGGGGGCTTCGGGGAAGGGCAGGGTGACGGCGACGGCCGTGCCCTCGCCGGGGGCGGACTCCACGGCGAGGGTGCCGTGCAGGGCGCGGGCCCTGGCGCGCATGGCGGCCAGGCCGAAGCCGGTGCCGGAGACCGGCCCGGTGCCGGGTGCGGGCACCTCGGCGGGGACGAAGCCCGCACCGTCGTCGACGACGTCCAGGGCGACCTCGGTGTCCATGTAGGACAAGGTCAGCTCCACGCGGTCCGCCCCGGCGTGCTGGACGGTGTTGGCCAGCGCCGACTGTGCGATGCGCAGCAGGGCGACCTCGTGCGGGGTGGGGAGCTCGGCGGGGGTGCCGGAGAGGTGGCAGTGGACGGCCAGCCCTGAGGTGCGGGCGGTGGTGGCGCAGAGCCGTTCCAGAGCGGCGGGCAGCGATCCGGCGTCCAGGTCGGGCGGGCTCAGGGCGCGGACGAAGCGGCGGGCCTCGGCGAGGTTGTCGACGGCGGTCTGGCGGGCGTGCTGGACGTGGCCGAGGGCGGTGGTGGTGTCGGGGCGCCCCGGCAGGGCGCGTTCGGCGGCCCGCAGCAGGAGCTGGATGCTGGACAGGCCCTGGGCGAGGGTGTCGTGGATCTCGCGGGCCAGCCGCTCGCGCTCGGCCAGCACCCCGGCGGCGTGCTCGGCCTCGGCCAGTTCGCTGCGGGCGGCGGTCAGTTCCTCGATGAGGCGGCGGCGCTCCTCGCTCTCGCGGTAGAGGGCCTGGTAGCCCAGGACGACGGCGATGGCGACGGCCGCGCCCAGTACGGGGCCGATGACCGTGCCGACGGTCAGGGTGTGGGTGTGCCAGCCGAAACCGGCGACGGCGATGGCCGTGGTGGCCGTGACGGCGGCCAGGGCCCAGCGCAGCGGGAGGAGGTGGAGCTGGACGAAGAAGAGCGGGAAGGCGATCCAGACGCCGTCGGGGGTGAGGACGAGCAGCAGCATCCATACGGCCATGACGGCGCCGAGCCAGAGGGCTGCGGCGGTCGTGGACGCGGCGACGCGGGGCAGGGCGGGGCCCAGGGCGTAGACGGCAAGGAGCAGGGCGGCCGCGGTGACTACAGCGGGGGCGTCGGTGGTGCGGTCGGCCACCGCCCGTACGGCGGCGAGCGCGACGAGCGCGGCCACCATCAGGTGCAGGCAGGTGCGCAGCACCCGCAGGGCGGGGGTCAGGGAGTGCGGGTTCACTGGCTCACTCGGGACGGCAACGGCTTGGGGAGGTCTCCTGCCGGGTGCGGGGCCGCCCCCTCAAGGCCGCCCCTTACGGATCGCAGTACGGCATCTCCAGGCTAGGTGCCGTGCCGCCGTCCGGCATCAATCAAAAGGTGTAAGACGCTCTGAACCTTTCGGCGGCGGCGAACCACTCCTGGGCGCGATGCCGCGGGGCCCCTGTCGCGGCGACGGTGGGAGCAGCCGCCGGGCACCGGGCCCGGTG
>NZ_JBSIBZ010000202.1:0-2398 GCF_058245575.1 Streptomyces sp. UF-297
GCCCCCCCCCGGCGCCGGGGGAGCGCGAGGGGGCGGCGCGAGAGCGCCCCTCGCACCCGGCCCCCGGCCGGGTGGCGCACTGCGGCGATGCGTACCGGCCGTGAGCGCCCACGGCGCGGTCGTCGCCCATGTCGGGCGGGTCGCTGCGGTGCGCGGCGACCCGCCCCCGGGGCGACCGGTCGTCGCCTCCGCCGCGCCGGGGGGAGGGAGTCCCTCCCCCCGGCTTCGGGTCACCCCTGGGCGGGGGCGGCCTCCAGGGCGGCGCTCACCGGCTGGGCCTGTTCGCGCTGCTGGTCGGCCTCGATCATCTCGGCACGCTCCGCCTGGTAGGCGGCGTGGGCCGCCTCCTCTGCCACGCGGGCCGCCTCGGCCTCGTCGTCCGCCGGGGCAGTGGTGGCCAGGATCGCACGGGCGGCGCGGAGGACGGTTTCGCTGGCGGCGGCGAGCGTCGCCCGTACTTCCTCGGCGGTCCGGCCTGCCCAATCCGCGATGTACGGGACGGAGGTTAGGGCGGCGTCCAGCCCGGCCGCCCCGGCCACGATGTACGCGACGGATTCGGCCTCACACTCCATGCGGCCCCGGTGCCTGCGGTACTCGTCAAGGTCCGCGACGTGTCCGCACTCGATGTGTCCGACTTCGTGGGCGAGCGTGATCACGCGGTGTGCCTCGGGGTCGTCCTCCTTGATGCCGACTACGCGGGTCTTGGGGTCGGTGTATCCGTCCTCGCCCCTGGTGGGCTCCAGGCGGACGGAGTAGCCGTGCACCTTCTCCGCGTGGTGGGTGAGGCGTTCCCACAGTTCGGCCGGGGCCTCGCCGGTCACCTTCACGCCGAGCGCGTAGGCGGCCTCCGGCGTCTCCTCCGGGGCGGTCTCCTCGTCGGGGTCGGTCTGGCTGATGTCGAACACCGGCACGGTCTTGAAGATGACGCGCTTCTGTTCCTGGCCGTTCTCGTCAAGGACGGGGTTACCGTCCTTGTCCTTCTTCTTGACCGTCATGGGGGCGAAGATCCGCAGCCCCTTTTCCCCCTTGCGGACGTGGCGGCCGTGCTCCTTCCACTGCTTGAAGCTCCGGACCTGGGTGGCGTGCGGGCACTGGGCCAGGATCAGCAGCATGTTGTTGACGGAGTAGCGGCCGAGGTTGGCGACGGTGGCGCGGAGCATCGCCTTCCACCCGTCGGCGGAGACCAGGGACGCAATCGCGTCGTTCAGCTGCTCGTGGAGGGCGGCTACCTCGGCCTCGCGCTCCTCGGCGGACTTGGTGGAGCGGCGGCGCGTCGTCTTGGTGGCCATTTCGGTGCCTCTCTTGCGGTGCGGTTTCGAGGTTGTCGGTCGGGGTGCCACCCCCTCCCAACAAGGACAACATTACCAGAATTGAGCCTGATTTGGAAGCTGATAGGGGGCCTGACCAGGGATTTTTTTGATCCGGCCCCCTGGGGGTGGCCGGGGCGCTGACCGCGCCCCGGCCGTTCGGGTCACGCCTTGGCGGCGGCCTTCGCCTTGCGCTTGGCCTTCACCTTGCGCAGCTTCAGGGGGCGGCCGGGCTCCGCCTCCTCGACCAGTCCGGGAACGTCGTACGCGCAGATGCTGAGCACGTCGCCGAGGTCGGCCAGAAGGCGGCGGGGCGTCCCGCGCCGGTTCCCGAACCCTCGGGAGTAGTGGACGCGACCGCCGCGCTCCGTCATGGCGTCGGAGTACCACACCGCCTCGCCAATGAGGCGGCTAGCCATGATGGTCACAGGGCGCTGACGCGGGCTCGTCTGGATCGTGAGCCGGGCAACCAGCCCGACCGAAACCCCCGCCTCGCTGATCACCTCGGCGCGCTCCACCGTGTCCACCGTGACGCGGTAGCTGATCGCCAGACCGGACTCCGGGTGACGGGTGTTGATGACGATCGGCTCGGGGGTCTCGCTGGCCTTCGCGGCGACGGGGCGGGAGTTGCGGGCCTTGACGTTCATGTCCAGCACCTTTCGGCGGGTTTCGAGTGGTCCTCGTTGTCCGGGGTGCCATCCCCTTCCAACAAGGACAACATTACCAGTGTTGGGCCGGAAACGGAAGCGGAAAAGGGGGTCTGACCAGGGTTTTTCTCGGATTCTTCGCGGTGCCGCGCGTGCCCTCCGGGCCGGGCCGACCCCCTCCTTGCCAGCCGCCTTTCAGCACCACGACGGACCCGCAGACGGCGGACGGCCCGCCACGTAAACCGCCCACCGCTGCCGCTCCCCCGGGCCGGCCCGCACCCCTCGACGTCGACCAGCTCCCTCTCAACCCCTTCTTCGACCTCAGCCCCTGGCCGTCACCACGGCGGTGCCGGCGGCCGACGACGGTGCGCTCGTGTCGCCTCAGCCACAACGGAGTTCAGCCCGCCCCCCGGTCCCCGGGGGGCGGGCGTCCGGAGGAGCCCC
>NZ_JBSIBZ010000203.1:0-2338 GCF_058245575.1 Streptomyces sp. UF-297
ACCCTCTCGATCCCGCACGTCCTGCGCACCTGACCCGCCCCGGGGGCCGCGGATAGCACCGCCGCCCCCCGGCCCCGCTCGAAACCCGACCGACCAGGAAGAGACCCGTGCACACCAGCACCCCGCCCCCCGACGAGGAGAGGACCGGCACCGCTACCCAGGACCTCCCCGCCCCGCCGCACGCAGTCGCCCGCCCCGTCGTGGTGATCCCGTGCAGCGCCACCAAGAGGCCGGTCCCAGACGGCCGGAAGATCCCCGCCGAGGAGCTGTATCAGGGCCTGTACTTCACCAAGTGCCTCACGGCCGCCCGCGCCATCCCTGGCGGAAGGGTCCTGATCCTCAGCGGCCGGTTCGGGCTGATCGCCCCGCACACCCGCATCACCACGTACGAGCAGCGGCTGAACCCGCGCGACGTCGACCACGCCAAGCACCGCGCCCAGGCCGACGCCATGGGCCGGGCCGTACGCCACGCGCCCGAGGTGATCGCACTCGCCGGCAAGGACTACGCCGACGCGGTCGCCGCCGTCTGGCCGCACGCGGTGCGGCCCCTCGCAGGCGCCGGCATCGGCGTCCAGCTCCAGCGGCTGACCCGCATCGCCGAAGCCGCCGACCCCCGAGCCGCCGCCCTGGCCTACGCCACCGCGGCGGCCGCCCGCTGACACGGCGGCCGCGCCGACCGGCCACGGTCGGACCGCTGGCCGCGCCCACCGTCGCCCGGCACGCCGCCGGGCGGCGGCCGCCCCGTCTCCGCGCCGCCCGGCGCGCACGCATCGCTCACCCGCGGCCCCGTGCCGCCCCACCGAAAGGAGACCTTCCCTGTCCACCCCCGTGTTCCTGCCGCTCGAAGTCGTCAAGCCGCAGCCGTTCGGCGGCCGCGCCATGGACGAGGCCATTCAGGAGCTGCTCGCCGAGATCCGCGAGCTCTACCTGGCCGACGGCATCCCCTGGGTCGTCGGCTATTCCGGCGGCAAGGACTCCACCATCACGGCTCAGCTGGTGTGGATGGCCCTGGCCGGCCTGCCGATCGAGCAGCGCACCAAGCCGGTGCACGTCATCTCCACGGACACCCTGGTCGAGAACCCCGTGGTCGCCGCGTGGGCGAACCGATCCCTGGAGGCCATGCGCACCGCGGCGGCCGCCCAGCAGCTGCCCATCGAGGCCCACCGCCTCACCCCGGCACTCGAAGACACCTTCTGGGTCAACCTCATCGGGCGCGGCTACGCCGCACCTCGGCCCAAGTTCAGGTGGTGCACCGAGCGGCTCAAGATCCGGCCCTCGAACAAGTTCATCCTGGACGTGGCCAACAAGTACGGACAGGTGATCCTCGTCCTCGGCATCCGCAAGGCGGAGTCCACCACCCGGCGCCGGACGATGGAACGGCACGAGAAGGGCCGCGTCCGCGACCGGCTCAGCCCGCACGGCAGCCTGCCCGGATCACTCGTCTACTCGCCGGTCGAGGCGTGGACCACCGACGAGGTATGGATGGCCCTGATGCAGTACCCCAACCCCTGGGGCCACTCCAACAAGGACCTGCTGGCGATGTACCGCGGTGCCTCCGAGGACAGCGAGTGCCCCCTGGTCGTCGACACCTCCACCCCCAGCTGCGGCGACAGCCGAATGGGCTGCTGGACCTGCACGATGGTCGAGCAGGACAAGAGCCTGAAGGCGATGGTCACCAACGACGAGGAACTGGACTGGATGCGGCCCCTGCTGGCCCTGCGCGACGCCCTCGACATCGAGGACGACCGCCATCTGCGGGACTTCCGCCGCATGAACGGCACCCTCATGATCCACCGGGACCGTCTGGTCCACGGCCCCTACACCCAGGCCGCCCGCGAGGACTGGCTGCGCCGCCTGCTGGAGGCGCAGACGAAGATCCGCGCCCGCGGCCCGGAGTACGTCCGCGACATCACCCTGATCACGCTCGACGAGCTGCACCTGATCCGCCGGATCTGGGTGTTCAAGAAGCACGAGGTCGAGGACAACCTCCCCACCATCTACGAGGAGGCCACGGGCGAGGCGTTCCCCGGCCGCCCCCTGGACGAGACGATCGCCTTCAACGCGGCCCAGGCGATGATCGACACCTTGCGCGAGGTCTGCGGCGACGACGAGGAGGAGTTCCTCCGCGTCCGGGCCCTGCTGGAGGTCGAGCGGATCTACAACTCCTCCACCCGCCGCGCCGGCCTGTACGACGCCCTGGAGAAGGTCCTCATGAAGCACGGCTTCGAGGACGAGGAGGACGCTCTCGCCTTCGCCCGCTTCCGCCGCGGCGAGCCCGCGAAGGAGCAGGGGGCGCTGTTCTGACCACCCGGCGCGGCCGCCGCCAGCACCTCGGCGG
>NZ_JBSIBZ010000204.1:0-2259 GCF_058245575.1 Streptomyces sp. UF-297
CAGCACCACCGCCCGATGCTCGAACACCGACCGCGTCGTCGCCAACGACCAGCCCACATCCACCGGCTCCAACTCCGGCCGCATCAGCATCCATTCGCGCAGTCGGCCCGCCTGAGCCGACAGCCCCTCGGCCGACCGGCCCGACACCAGCAGCGCACCGGCCCTGGCGGTCTCGACCACCGTGGGGACGTCGAGCGTCCGGCCCGTCTCGTCCGCGGGCTCAGCGGAGGAGGTCGCCGACTCGCCGTACTCGGCGGGCGCTTCCTCCAGGATGATGTGCGCGTTGGTGCCGCTCATCCCGAACGAGGACACTCCGGCGCGGCGCGGACGCTCTCCGGCGGGCCACGGCACCGACTTCGTCAGCAGCCGTACCTCGCCCGCTGTCCAGTCCACGTGCGAGGACGGCTCGTCGGCGTGCAGGGTCTGCGGGAGCTGCTGGTGCTGGAGGGCGAGCACCATCTTGATCAGGCCCGCCACGCCGGCCGCGGCCTGGGTGTGGCCGATGTTGGACTTCACCGACCCCAGCCACAGCGGACGGTTCTCCGGCCGCTCCTGGCCGTACGTGGCCAGAAGTGCCTGCGCCTCGATCGGGTCGCCCAGCGTGGTGCCCGTACCGTGCGCCTCCACCACATCCACATCGGCGGCGGACAACTGCCCGCTGGCCAGAGCGGCACGGATGACACGCTGCTGGGACGGGCCGTTGGGCGCCGTCAGGCCGTTGGACGCACCGTCCTGGTTCGTCGCCGAGCCGCGCACCACGGCCAGGACCGGGTGTCCGTTGCGCCGGGCGTCCGACAGGCGCTCGACCACGAGCATGCCCGCGCCCTCCGCCCAGCCGGTACCGTCCGCGTCCTCGGAGAACGCACGGCACCGGCCGTCGGCCGACAGCCCCTGCTGCCGCGAGAAGTCGATGAACGTCCCCGGCGTCGCCATCACCGTCACACCACCGGCGAGCGCCAGTGTGCACTCGCCCGAGCGCAGGGCCTGGGCAGCGAGGTGCAGCGCCACGAGGGACGACGAGCACGCGGTGTCCACCGTCACCGCCGGGCCCTCAAGACCCAGCGCATACGACACCCGGCCCGACAGCACACTCGTCGCGTTGCCGGTCATCAGGTGCCCCTCGGCACCGGAGCCGCCCTGACCCGCCAGCGTCACACCGAGCCCGTAGCCCGATGCGAAGCCACCGGCGAAGACGCCCGTCGCGCTGCCGCGCATCGCACCGGGGTCGATGCCCGCCCGCTCCAGCGCCTCCCAGGAGGTCTCCAGCAGCAGCCGCTGCTGCGGGTCCATGGCCAGCGCCTCGCGCGGGCTGATCCCGAAGAAGTCGGCGTCGAACTCCGCCGCGTCCCGCAGGAACGCGCCCGACTGGGTGTACGAGGTTCCCTCGCTCTCCCGGTCCGGGTCGTAGAAGCCCTCCAGGTCCCAGCCGCGGTCGGTCGGGAAACCGCCCACCGCGTCCCCGCCGGAAGCCAGCAGGTCCCAGAACTCCTCCGGACTGCCCGCACCACCCGGGAAACGGCACGCCATACCGACGATCGCCAGCGGCTCGTCCACCGCCACGGCAGACACAGCGGCCACCGGCGCAGCCGCCTCCACTTCCGCCCCGGTCAGCTCACCCCGCAGGAACTCGGCCAGCGCGACCGGAGTGGGGTAGTCGAACACCAGCGTGGCGGGCAGCTTCAGGCCCGTCGCGCCGTTGAGGCGGTTGCGCAGTTCGACGGCGGTCAGCGAATCGAAGCCCAGGTCCTTGAAGGCCCGCCGGTCCTCGATCGCCTCGGCCGAGGCGTGTCCCAGTGCCGCGGCCACTTCGGCCCGTACGACATCGGTGAGCGCCCGCTCCTGCTCCGCCCGGCCCAACCCGGCCAGACGCCGCGTCAGTTCACCCTCACCGCGCACCACGGCTTCGGTCCCCGCGCTCGCGGCGACCAGTCGGCGCACCTCGGGCAGGTCGCGCATGAGCGGCATCTCCCGCACATCCGCAGCGCCCGGGGCGGATGCCAACTGCTCCCAGTCGACGTCCATCACCGTCAGGACGGCATCCGGGCCGTCCAGCGCCTCACCCAGCGCACGCGCGGCGAGTTGCGGGTCCATGGGCGGCATCGGGCCGCGCTTGACCCGCGCCCGTACCGCCGCGCTGGACTCGGCGAAACCGCCGCCCGCCCACACGCCCCAGGCCACGGTCAGACCGGCGAGGCCACGGGCCCGCCGGTTCTCCGCCAGCGCGTCCAGGAAGGCGTTCGCCGCCGCGTAGTTGCCCTG
>NZ_JBSIBZ010000205.1:0-2244 GCF_058245575.1 Streptomyces sp. UF-297
GGCTCGGCCCTGCCCCCGGGCGCGAAGCCGGGGCGCGGGAGCGGCGGACCGGCCGGCGAGGGGCCCTCGGACGACGGGCGGCCCGAGCCCGGTGGCCGGCCGTCCTCCCCGCCCGCCTCGCCGGACGACGACCCGCCCCCCGAGCCCACCCCGCCCCCGAGCCCGGACCCCACCCCGACCCCGCCCGACCCGACCCCGTCGTCCACGCCCCCGCCCGCTCCGGCGGAGAAGGCGGAGAAGAGCGGCTGAGGGAGGGGCACGGGTCGCGGGGCCAGCGGTACGGGAGAAGCCGGACGAGGGGGTACGAAAGGGGCTCTGACATGGTTATTTGCGCTCGGGGGGTCCGAGTGCGTATGGTGGTAGATCGTTTGATCCCATTTGCCCGGCGCCAGACCAGAAGCGCGCCGCGTGGCGCGTACTCTCCCTTGCCGTGGCTGACCGCATAGAGGCGGTCTTTGTGAAATCACACGGAGTTTGGGCGCGTGCCGAGACTCCGGAAGGTTTCGCATTTCGCATGTCAATTTCCAGTTCTGACCACGCCGTCATGCCCGAGAACGACGAGACCGTCGTCGTCGAGGCCGTCGAGGCCATCGAGAGCGCGGACACCGTCGAGGCCCCCGAGGCCGCCGAGCCGACCGTCACCTTCGCGGACCTCGGTCTGCCCGAGGGCGTCGTGCGCAAGCTCGCGCAGAACGGCGTGACCACCCCCTTCCCGATCCAGGCCGCGACCATCCCGGACGCCCTGGCCGGCAAGGACATCCTGGGCCGCGGCCGCACCGGCTCCGGCAAGACCCTCTCCTTCGGTCTGCCGACCCTGGCGCGCCTGGCCGAGGGCCGCACCGAGAAGAAGAAGCCCCGCGCGGTCATCCTGACCCCGACCCGCGAGCTGGCGATGCAGGTCGCCGACGCCCTCCAGCCCTACGGCGACGTCCTCGGCCTGAAGATCAAGGTCGTCTGCGGCGGTACGTCCATGGGCAACCAGATCTACGCCCTGGAGCGCGGCGTCGACATCCTCGTCGCCACCCCGGGCCGGCTGCGCGACATCATCAACCGCGGCGCCTGCTCGCTGGAGAACGTCCAGGTCGCCGTCCTCGACGAGGCCGACCAGATGTCCGACCTGGGCTTCCTGCCCGAGGTCACCGAGCTGCTCGACCAGGTGCCCGAGGGCGGCCAGCGCATGCTCTTCTCCGCCACGATGGAGAACGAGATCGGCACGCTGGTCAAGCGCTACCTGACCAACCCGGTCAGCCACGAGGTCGACAGCGCCCAGGGCAACGTCTCGACCATGACCCACCACGTCCTGGTCGTGAAGCCGAAGGACAAGGCCCCGGTCACGGCCGCGATCGCCGCCCGCAAGGGCCGCACGATTATTTTCGTCCGTACGCAGCTGGGCGCCGACCGTATCGCCGAGCAGCTGCAGGACGCCGGCGTGAAGGCCGACGCGCTGCACGGCGGCATGACGCAGGGCGCCCGTACCCGCGTCCTGGCCGACTTCAAGGACGGCTACGTCAACGCGCTCGTCGCCACCGACGTCGCCGCCCGCGGTATCCACGTCGACGGCATCGACCTGGTCCTGAACGTCGACCCGGCCGGTGACCACAAGGACTACCTGCACCGCTCGGGCCGTACCGCCCGCGCCGGGCGCTCCGGCACGGTCGTCTCGCTGTCCCTGCCGCACCAGCGCCGCCAGATCTTCCGCCTCATGGAGGACGCGGGCGTGGACGCCTCGCGCCACATCGTCGGCGGCGCCGGCGCCTTCGACCCCGAGGTCGCCGAGATCACCGGCGCCCGCTCCCTGACCGAGGTCCAGGCCGACTCCGCGAACAACGCCGCCAAGCAGGCCGAGCGCGAGGTCAAGGACCTGACCCGGGAGCTGGAGCGCGTCCAGCGCCGCGCCACCGAGCTGCGCGAGGAGGCCGACCGCCTGGTCGCCCGTGCCGCGCGCGAGCGGGGCGAGGACCCCGAGACCGCGGTCGCCGAGGTGACCGAGGCCGCCGAGGCCGAGGTCGCGGCCGCCGCCGTGGCCTCCGCGCCGGAGCAGCCCGCCGAGTCGCGCCGTGACGAGCGGGGCAACTTCGAGCGCCGCGGCAACAGCCGTGACGACCGCGGTGGCCGTTCCTTCGAGCGTCGTGACAACGACCGTGGCGGCTTCCGTCGCGACGACCGCCCCTCGGGCGGTTTCCGTCGGGACAACGACCGTTCCTCCGGTGGTTTCAACCGCGACGAGCGTGGCGACCGTGGTGG
>NZ_JBSIBZ010000206.1:0-2209 GCF_058245575.1 Streptomyces sp. UF-297
GTGAAAGTCGGCCCGGGGCGCGGTTCCGGCCTTTCGGCCGGACCGTTTCCCCGGACCGCTTCCCGAACCCGGCGGGCACCTTTCAATGCACCGGGCTCTCCACAAGTCCCGAAATAGGCTGCGTGTTGGGTGTTCTCATCCCGTGGTAGGCCAGGGGGCCGGGATAACTGACCCTCGATATCGGTAGCGGGTCGTGCCCACCTTCTCGGGGTCGAACAGCTCCCTGTTCTCGCTGGCGGGCCACCATCCGCCGCCGCAATAGCGGTTGCGGAGTTCCTTCCAGGTGGACCGGCGGTGTTTGCGCCGCATCCATCGCCATACCGTCTGCCACGTATAGTGACTCAGATAAGCGAAGGTCGCGGAGGACACCCCGGGCCGGAAGTAAGCGCACCAGCCCCGCAGCGCCAAATTCAGCCGACGCAGCAGGTCATCCAACGGTTGATTCACTTCGACCTCTCGACACAACAACTTGACCTTCCGCTTCACGGCCTGTACCGCCTTCTTCGCGGGATAGGTATAGATGTAGTGCTGGCTGGTGCCCCTCTTTCGGTGGCGCTGGAGGTGCCACCCGAGAAAATCCAGCCCTTCCTCGATATGGGTGATCAAGGTCTTCTCCAGCGACAGGCGCAACCCCATCGTCGACAAGACCCCTGCGATCTCCTCACGCAGAACTTCGGCATCCGCTCGGGAGCCGAATACCATCAGGCACCAGTCGTCCGCATACCGCACCAGGCGATAGGTGGGCAGACCATGGCGGTGCCGTCTGGCCCGTTCCAGCTTCCCAGCACCCGGGCCTCCCGGCGCCTGGGCGATGTACTTGTCCAGGACCGACAGCGCCACGTTGCTGAGCAAGGGCGAGAGAATTGACCCCTGTGGGGTTCCGGCGGTGGTCTCCCGCAGCAGACGGTCCTCACCGAGGATGCCCGCCTTGAGGAAAGCCTTCACCAGATCCAGTACGCGTTTATCTCCGACTCGACGCCGCACCCGGTCCATCAGGGCCGTGTGTGAGATTTCGTCGAAGCAAGCCGCGATGTCTCCCTCCACAATCCACTCATAATTGCGTGGCCGCGAAGCGAGATAGCGCACCTCGGCTACCGCGTCATGAGCCCGGCGGTTCGGACGGAACCCGTAGGAACACGGGAGGAAATCCGCCTCGAAAATTGGCTCCAACACCAGCTTCAAGGATGCCTGGACCACCCGATCGGCGACAGTCGCGATCCCCAACCGGCGCAGTTTCCCACCAGCCTTCGGAATCATGCGCTCCCGCACCGGAAGCGGGCGGAAACTACGGCCTTTCACTTGTGACCGTAGTTCATCGAGGAACTCCTCGACACCCTGCCCGGCCTCGACGGAACGGGCCGTGCGCCCGTCCACTCCGGCCGTGCGAGCACCCTTGTTACCCCTCACCCGATCCCAGGCCACCAGAAGGAAACCGGGATCGGCAACGAGGTTGTAAAGGTCGTCGAACCTGCGATGAGCGTCATCACGAGCCCAACGGTGCAGCTTGGTCTGGATATTCAGTACCCGTTGCTCCGCCACATATACGGCGCGCTCCAGCTCGTCGGTATTCACCAGCGAAAACCTCCCGGCATTCCAGCAACCTCGACTGCTGACTTGCTGGCCCCCTTCGCCCTGCGGCCGTCTCTCACGGCCTCCACGACGGGTCGTCACGCCCGTGACTACTACGGGGCCTCCGCCCCATCCCACGGCCTTCAGTCGGCAACGGACCTGCCCTCCACCGAACTGGCTGTCCGGCAGGCAGGGCGACCGCGGATGGTTCCCACGTTCACCATGTGATCGATCGGTCAGGGAGGCGCCCAGCTCTACTCCGGCAGCATCGCCACGTCTACGCCGCAGACCTTCAACGTGGCCTCCCCACCGTCGGAACTACACGGCTTCGGAGTTGGGACACTTCGTCAAGCAGAGTCCCACGCACTGCACACCGGCCCATATCCACCAGATTTGACCCGGCTTCGCTGTTACGGAGCTTCAACCACTGGTTCGCTCTCGCTACACCTTCTGACCTCGCTGGGCGGACCCGCACCGTCTGGTAGTTCCGGCACGTCCCGCCTTCGTCGGGGCCGCTTGCCACCCTCCCCGGCGTTCCCCGGATCAGGCTGCCCCCTAGCTTCGATCAGGCCGCTACGACGGCCCGACGGAAGTGGTCTTTCACCACCTCTCGATCTACATCGCGCCTCGTGGCGCACAG
>NZ_JBSIBZ010000207.1:0-2170 GCF_058245575.1 Streptomyces sp. UF-297
ACCCCGGCCGGGGCGGCGGATGGCACCGCCGCCCCGGCCCCTCGGAACCCTCACACCCCCACGAGGAGCAGCGCAGCGTGAACGACGACTTCAACGCCCGAGCCATCCCCACTTTCCCCCGCCAGAACTCCGGTGTCCGGCTGGTCGACCTCGCCACGGGTGAGGAGATCAGGCCCGGCCAGACGATCCCCGAACCCAACGGCCACGGCCACGTCACCTACGTCGGTCCGACCGTCGCCACCCAGGTGAGCGGCACGGAGCCTGTGCCGGGTGGCCGTGTCGCCGTCGTCCGGTACACGACCCCCGCGACCAACTGGGCGTTCCGGCCCGCCGAGCTGAACGCCCGGTACGTCGACGCCGACGCCCCGCACGGCGAGGGCGACGACGGCCAGCTCCCCCCGCAGACCCGCCGCAGCGAGTAGTACGCGGCGCCCCTGCCCGGGGGCGGCGGATGGCACCGCCGCCCCCGGGTCCCGCTCGAAACCCGCACCTCACCGAGGAGAAGAGACGCATGACCCCCACCACCCCGACCCCGGACCTCACCGGCGGCGACGCCGCCGCAGCCCGCTACCGCAGGGACCTGCTGGTGACCGGGAACGGCGGCCGGATGCTCGCGGAGGCCATCGGCCGCCCGGTCCTCCGCGCCCGCCAGACCGCCCAGACCTACCGCGCCGCCGTGCAGGACATCGAGAACGGCCGGTGCAACGCGCCCGGCCGCCGCTGGCTGCGGATGCAGTCCGCCGTGTGCCACCACCGGGCCCGGATCGCCGCCGACGAGCAGGCCCTGGCGGTCGAGAACGACCAGCCGGCCCAGGCCGCCCGGTGGGGCGCCCTCGCGGCCGCCTACGCCAGGGCGGGCAGGCACCTCGCCCACACGGTGCCCAACGCGGGCGCGGCGGTCGCCATGCTGACCGCCGCCGCCATCGCCCTGGAGAAGACCGTTCTCCCCCTCCCGGCCCAGGCCGGGCTCACCGAAGGGGCAGCGCTCCTGTCCAGCATCCCCGCCTTCCGGATCGACACCGGCCGCCAGGCCCTTGCCGCCGCCCGGACCGGCGAGGGCTCCCTGGCCAAGGCCATCAACGGCGTGGAGGTCGAGCTCCTGCTGTTCGCCTGCTGGGCCGAGGGTCAGCACGAGACCGGCTACCACGCGGCGCGGCAGGCCGTGCGCGCGCTGGACCGCGCCCGCAAGACCGCCGAGGAGGACCCGCAGGCCCTGGCGGCCGCCCTCCACCTGGCCGAGCAGGCCCTGGACGCGGCAGAGGCCATCACCACCCGCGACGACGAGGAGCACACCGGCCGCTGACCCCACCGCACACCGCCGGGGCCGGAGCGCGCAACGCGCCCCGGCCCCGGCGCCTTTCGAGAACAGGAACGACGATGCCCACCCCTTCACGGAGTCGAGCGTGACCGGAGAAGCCTGGCGCCCCCGGCCGATCTACCTGCCGGACGCCCACCTGCCGAACTCGGCCGAGCCGGTATGGACTTGCCGCCAGTGCCGCACGCCCTGGCCGTGCCCGACCGCCGAGCCGTATCTCACCCGAGGGCAATGCGCCTCCTGCGGCAGCCCGACGTACTGGGACACCAAACGGCCCCGCAACTGGCACCTCGGCCCCCGCTGCTACACCCCGGCCGACGCCCTGCGCGCCGAAGCGGAGGAACTTCACCAGCACCACCAGAGGAACCCGCGCTACCCGCCCAGCCACTACTACCCGGACAAGCCCCGGCGCCGTCGGCGTCAGCGCCCGCCGTACGACCACACACCCAGCCGGCCCGGCGACATCGAACCCGGCACCACCCTGTGGGTCAGCCCCGGAGGACTGCACCCGGGATGGGGCGACATCCACCACCTGGCGATCCTGACCACACTCGGACGCCCGAAGTGCGAGGTGTGGGTCTGGCTCGACAGCACCGTCCACCTGGTCCGGCCCGAGCACCTTCTCCCGGACATCTCCCCGATCCGCAACGCCGCCCGCGCGGCAGGCGTGACCACCTTCCGTCAGCAGCCCGGACGCCCGAGTCCGCTCCTGCCCGAGTGGCAGTGGATCAAGTGGACCGTGGACCGTCACCTCCAGCACCGTGAACAGCACGCCCCACCGCCCCCGACCATCGAGGCGGTCCAGGAGCCCCTGTTCGCCAGCTGACCCCCGGCCCGGGGCGGCATCTGCCGCCC
>NZ_JBSIBZ010000208.1:0-2109 GCF_058245575.1 Streptomyces sp. UF-297
CCCCCCCCCCCCCCCCCCCCCCCCCCCCCCCCCCCCCCCCCCCCCCCCCCCCCCCCCCCCCCCCCCCCCCCCCCACGCCGCCCCCCGAATACCGTTGAGGACTTCCGCCGTGCACAACCCCCCGGCCTACACCGCCAAGATCACCGACTATGACCGCAGCGTCTCCACCCGCACGTACAGCGCCATCGAGGCCGATGCCCTGATTGCCGCCGCACTCTGTGACGACGACGAGGTCAGCCCCGACGCTGACCGCTCGGGCCGCATCACCGTCACCCGCGTGATCACCGGACGCCGCAGCGCCCTGGACGCCGAGCGGGTCACGCTACGGCGCACCGTCCGGCTGGAACCGGTGTGCGCGCCGCGTCGGCTGACGGCTCGCCAGTACGAGGACCTACGGCTGATCCGGGAACGCGAAGCGACCCCCGGCGCCGCCCTGGCGAACGGATGCGTCCGGGTCGGGGTCGTGTCCATCCCGGCGGCCGCCACCAGGCGTCTCCTGGAGCGCGGTTGGCTCACGGTCGAGCCGGACGGCACCGCGTCCGTCTCATACGCGGGCCGGGTGGCGATGACGCTGCACGAGCACCGCGCAGAGACCGGCTACATGGGCACGGACAAGTGGGTGGTCGACGCGTTCGGCGTCGGCGAATGGCAGATCGGAGAGCCCCTGTACCTGTCCCGCTGCTCCTGCGGATACCGCGCCGAGGGCCGCTTTGAAGTCCGGGCGATGGCACAGCAGGCGTCCCGCAGGCACCGACTTGAGCACCTGCGAGCCGTGTTCGACCTGACCACCTGACCCACCGCGCCCGCTATCCGGCCGGTGGGGCGGCGGGCGCCGGCCGGTGCAGGGGAGCGGCAGCGGTGGGCGGTTTACGTGACCGGCCGTCGCCCGGCCGGCCCTGGTGTCGTGGTGCTGAAAAGCGGCTGGCAAGGAGGGGGGTCGGCCCGGCCTGGAGGGAACGCGCGGCACCGCGAGAAATCCGGGAAAAACCCTGGTCAGACCCCCTTTCCCGCTTCCGTTTCCGGCCTAATGCTGGTAATGTTGTCCTTGTTGGAAGGGGGTGGCACCCCGACCGACACCACCACTCGAAACCCGAGCCACCCGGAGGTCACCATGGCCGTCATCGACGCCGCGTTCTACCCGCTGATCGTCACCAACCGGCCCACCGACTCCCTGTACCGCCAGCCCCCAGCAGGTACCGACATGGGCGGGGTCCGTCTGTGCCCGATTGCCGACGTCCGCCCTGGTGACTGGGTGCTCGGCGAGTTCGAGCGCCCCCTGAACCCGAACCGGCTCGACACCCTCATGCAGAGCGTCGCGTGTTTCCCCGCTCTGCCCGCCGCGCTGAACGGATACATCGCCCTGGATGGCCAGTCGGACGTGTGGCACGACGAGGAAACGGTGCTGATCATCCCCCGCGAGTACATCCCTGGAGACACCTACGCCGATCGCTCCGGCGGATACCGCCCCGGTGACCGGGTGGAGCGCACTTTCATCTACGACCCGATGCACGACGACGCCCGGGACAAGGTGGGGCAGGCGCGCCCCGTGATCCAGCGCGGCACCGTCACCTCCGTCGAGGGCGACGCGTTCACCGTGGCGTGGTCGGGGCGCTGGGTCAACGGCCGCTCCGAAGAGGCCGCCATGCGCCTGGCCGACCCGGTGGCCATCGCGCGTGAGCGCGCCGTGTACGGCTTCGCTGTCGGCGACACCGTCACCACCGAGGGCAGCCACGCGACCGGTGTCGTGCTGGAACTGTGGTTCCACCACTGGGCCGGGGTGCCGATGGCCCGTGTCTACTGGCCGGGCAGCCCCTGGAGCAACTACTGCTCGTACGACTTCGCGCCCACCAGCCGATACAGCCACAAGGTCCCGGAGAACACCTACGACGTCACTTCCCGCATGGACTACCCCATGCCCACCGCCTGACGCTCCTTCTCGCCGCGCCCGGGGGCCGCGCTCCGGGTGCGGCGGGGGCGCCGGTCTGCTGTCGGTGGTGGGGCCGGCCGCGCGCCGAGCGGGTTTTGCACTGTCGGGGGCGACGGTCGCGCCGTGGTGGTCGAGGCCGTCGCGCGGCGCCGTCGTGCGGCACCCGGCCCGGGGGGCCGGGT
>NZ_JBSIBZ010000209.1:0-2107 GCF_058245575.1 Streptomyces sp. UF-297
CCGCCGCCGAGGACGCCAAGAAGAACTGCCCCGTCAGCCAGGCCCTGGCCGGCGTCAAGAACATCACCCTCGACGCCGAACTGGTCTGACCCGGCGCCGGGTTGTGGCCCGCTCCCCACCAGGGCGATGGGGGTCCCCCGCGCCGTTCAGGCGTGGGGGAGGGTGGGCACAACCCGGCCCCTCCCGGCCGCGCCTTTACAGAGCCCTCAGCCCCAGCGCCCCGTACGCCCGAGCAACAGCGCGGTCGCAGCCGTACCGGCGGTCGAGGTCCGCAGCACACTCGGCCCCAGCCGATACGGCTTCGCCCCCGCCTCCGCGAAGGCCGCCAACTCCTCGGGAGACACGCCCCCTTCGGGCCCGACGACGAGCACGATGCTCCCGGCCGCGGGCAGCGGCACAGTGGCCAGCGGCTCACTGCCCTCCTCATGGAGCACGCCCGCGAAGTCCGCCCCGGCCAACAGCCGCGCCACATCCTTCGTGGTGGCCGCCTCCGCCACCGAGGGGAACGTCAGCCGACGCGACTGCTTGCCCGCCTCCCGCGCCGTATTGCGCCACTTCGTCAGCGACTTGGCGCCCCGCTCGCCCTTCCACTGCGTCACACAGCGCGCCGCCTGCCAGGGCACGATCGCGTCCACGCCGGTCTCGGTCATGGTCTCCACGGCCAGCTCACCGCGGTCACCCTTGGGCAGCGCCTGGACGACGGTCAGGCTCGGGCTCGGCGCCGCCTCGGTCCGTACGTCCGAGACCGCGACCTCCAGGCGGTCCTTGCCCTCGACCGCGGCGACCGTCCCGTACGCGCCGCCTCCCGCGCCGTCGGTCAGCACGATCTCCTCGCCGACCCGCAGCCGGCGCACCGACACCGCGTGCCGCCCCTCGGGGCCCTCCAGCGTCAGCGCGTCCCCGGGGCGCACTCCCGTGAGTTCCTCGACCAGGAACACCGGCGCCGTCATGCCGCACCGCCCTGGTCCGCCACGCCTTGGCCACCGGGCATGCCCAGCGCCAACGAGGCGCGTGCCGCGTCCAGTTCGGCCATCAGCACCTCCACCAGCTGCCCGGCGGGAAGCTCCCGCGCCAGCCGGTGCCCCTGCCCCGCCCACAGGTTCAGCGCCTGCGCGTCGCCCGCCTTGGCCGCGGCCTTGCGCACCGGCGAGGTCAGGTAGTGCACGGCGGGGTAGGCGGCCGGGGCGTAGGGGCCGTGCTCGCGCATGAAGCGGTTCACCAGCCCGCGGGCCGGCCGCCCGGAGAAGGCCCGGGTCAACTCGGTATGCGTGAAAAGGGGGTTGGTCAGCGCCTGCTTGTGCAGCGCGCTCGCGCCCGACTCGGGGGTGGCCAGAAAGGCCGTGCCGAGCTGCGCCATGGTGGCCCCCGCCGCCAGGACCGCGGCGATCTGCGCGCCGCGCATGATCCCGCCCGCGGCGACGACCGGAATCTGTACGGCCGCACGGACCTGCGCGATCAGCGCCAGCAGCCCGAGCCCCGCGCCCGCGCCGTCGGCCTGCGGGTCGTCCCGGTGGGTGCCCTGGTGGCCGCCCGCCTCGGTCCCCTGCACACACACCGCGTCCGCGCCCGACCACTGCGCGGCCTGCGCCTCGGCGGCGGTGGTGACGGTGACGACCGTGTACGTACCGACCCGGGCGAAGGCGTCCAGGACGGCGCGCGAGGGGCAGCCGAAGGTGAAGGAGACCACCGGTACGGGGTCCTCGCGCAGGATGGCGAGCTTGGCGTCGTACCCGTCGTCGGTGGGGCCGTCGGTGTCGCCGAGCGCGGTCTCGTACCACGTGGCCTCGCCCGCCAGTTGCTCGCGGTAGACCTCCACGGCGGCGGCGTCGGCATGGGAGGGGTGCGGCATGAACAGATTGACCCCGAAGGGCCGGTCCGTCATCCCGCGCAGCTGCTTGATCTCCTGGTACATGCCGTCGGCGGTCTTGTACCCGGCAGCGAGGAATCCGAGCGCGCCTGCCGCACAGGCGGCGGCGGCCAGTTCAGGACCGGACGCACCCCCCGCCATGGGGGCCTGCACGATCGGATATCGACAGAGATCGGTCAGAGCGGTGGGCATGACCACATCGTGTCACGGGGGGGGGGGGGGGGGGGGGGGGGGGGGGGG